>NZ_JAQYUU010000008.1 GCF_028728205.1 Clostridium sp. 'White wine YQ' | reverse complement strand
TGGAAGAACTGTAGGTTCTGGAGTTGTTACTACTATAGTTAAATAGTTTCAACTAAGATATATTTAAGAAGTAGCAAGGGTTACCTTGTTACTTCTTTTTTATTTACATTTTAGGGTAAGATATAATATAATTGTAGAGAATGTAGAAATAGTTAAAAAAAATGAAAAATACACTAAAAAAATTATTGCTTAGTGAAATCTTATATAGTATAATAAAGAAGTTGCATAGCATACAGCGATGATGCGAGAGGTTGCCGGACTTCCGGGTAATTCTTGTTGAGCACGTTTGGATCTAGAATTCAACGACAGTGATGTCTTTTGTGTTTGAAAGGTGGATACACCCGGAGCAGTTTACATTACTGGTGTGCGTTAGAAGTAAAGCGTACATGAAAAGGAGGGAACAAAATGTCAAAACAAAAAATCAGAATCAGACTAAAAGCATTTGATCACACAATATTAGATCAATCAGCTGAGAAGATAGTTGAAACTGCAAAGTCAACAGGAGCAAAGGTGGCAGGACCAATTCCACTACCTACTGAAAAAGACGTAGTTACAATATTAAGAGCTGTTCACAAGTACAAAGATTCTAGAGAACAGTTCGAAATAAGAACTCACAAAAGATTGATTGATATAGTTAATCCATCACCAAAAACTGTTGATGCATTAATGAGATTAAATCTTCCAGCAGGTGTTGATATTGAAATCAAATTATAATATCAAGCTATGTAGGACAAAAAATGCGTAGTTTAATTAAGAAACTGTTATGATTACCATGAAGTAATCCGCTAATATGTTTAGGAGGTGTAGTAAATGAAAAAAGCAATTATCGGAAAGAAGATAGGAATGACTCAAATTTTCGATGCTAATGGAAAAGTAGTTCCAGTTACAGTTGTAGAAGCAGGTCCATGTGTAGTTGTTCAAAAAAAGACTACAGAAAAAGATGGATATGAAGCACTACAAGTTGGATTTGGAGATATAAGAGAAAAGTTAGTTAATAAGCCAAGAAAAGGACACTTCGCAAAAGCTAACGTTGCTCTTAAGAGAACTTTAAAAGAGTTCAAATTAGAAAACGCTAGTGAATATGAAGTTGGCCAAGAAATTAAGGTTGACATATTCGAAGTTGGAGAAAAAGTAGATGTATCAGGAGTTTCTAAAGGTAAGGGATTCCAAGGTACTATTAAGAGATGGAATGCAAGTAGAGGACCAATGTCCCACGGTTCTAAGTTCCACAGAGCAGTTGGTTCTATGGGAGCATCTTCAGATCCATCAAGAACTTTCAAAAACAAGAGAATGCCAGGACATATGGGAGCTGTTAATACAACAGTATTAAATTTAGAAGTAGTTAAGATAATGCCTGAAAAGAACTTGCTATTAATAAAGGGTGGTATCCCTGGTCCAAATAAAGGAACAGTTGTTATAAGAAACGCTGTTAAAGCTTAATTTCGGTAGAAAGGAGGAAACAGGATGCCTACAGTAGGATTATTTAATAAAGAAGGTCAAAAAGTTGGAGATTTTCAACTAAATGAAAATGTGTTCGGAGTTGAAGTTAATCAATATGCAATGCACCAAGTTGTTGTTGCATTATTAGCGAATAAAAGACAAGGAACTCAATCAGCTAAAACAAGAGCTGAAGTAAGAGGAGGCGGAATTAAGCCTTGGAGACAAAAAGGAACTGGTAGAGCAAGACAAGGTTCTATAAGAGCACCACAATGGATACATGGTGGTATAGTTTTTGCACCAAAGCCAAGAGACTACAGAGTTTCAGTTCCAAAAACAATGAGAAGAGTTGCTATAAAATCAGCTCTATCAAGTAAAGTTGTTGATAACCAATTATTAGTTTTAGAAGATTTAGCTTTTGAAGCTCCAAAGACTAAAACTATGGTTAACTTATTAAATGCATTAGATGCAAAGAAAACTCTAATAGTTACAGCAGAATCTAATGAAAATGTATATAAATCAGCTAGAAATATTCAAGGCGTGTCAGTTATTCCAGTTAATAACATAAACGTTTATGATATATTAAAGTTTGAAAAATTAGTTATCACTAAGGATGCTGTATCTAAAATTGAGGAGGTGTACGCATAATGAAATTAACTAGCCATGATATAATAAGAAAGCCAATCATTACTGAAAAGAGTATGGCAGAAATGGCAGATAGAAAATACACCTTCATAGTTCATCCAACAGCAAACAAAGTTCAAATAAAGAGAGCTATTGAAGAAGTTTTCGGCGTTAAAGTTGAAGATGTTAAAACTATGAACGTTGAAGGAAAAACAAAGAGAGTTGGCGTTCACATTGGTAAAAGAGCTGACTTCAAGAAAGCTATAGTAAAACTTGCAGCTGACAGTAAAGGAATTGAATTCTTTGAAGGAATGATGCAATAATAAAGCGTATTATTGGCTGTATGCCAGAGAAGCTAGAGTAAGGAGGGAAATTTAGATGGCAGTTAAAAAGTTTAATCCTACTACCCCATCAAGAAGAGAAATGACAATGCCAACATTTGAAGAAATCACTACAAATGTTCCTGAAAAATCACTTCTTGTTTCTTTAAGTAAGACTGGTGGTAGAAATGCACAAGGAAAAATAACTGTAAGACATCACGGTGGTGGTGCTAAAAGAAAATATAGAATTATAGATTTCAAAAGAAATAAAGATGGTGTTCCAGCAAAAGTTGCTACAATTGAGTATGATCCAAATAGATCAGCTTATATATCATTAGTAGTATATGCGGATGGAGATAAGAGATACATAATCACTCCAGTTGGTTTAAAAGTTGGTGATGTTATAGTATCTGGACCAGAAGCTGATATTAAGCCTGGTAATACACTTCCTTTGAAGAACATTCCAGTAGGTACAATTGTTCATAATGTTGAACTACAAATTGGTAAAGGTGCTCAATTAGTAAGAGCTGCTGGTTCTTCAGCACAATTAATGGCTAAAGAAGGAAACTATGCTACATTAAGATTACCTTCAGGTGAAATGAGATATGTTAGAATAGAATGCAGAGCTACTATAGGAACTGTTTCTAACTTAACAAATGACATTGTTAACCTTGGTAAAGCAGGTAGAAAGAGACACATGGGTTGGAGACCAACTGTAAGAGGATCTGTAATGAATCCTAATGACCATCCACACGGTGGTGGTGAAGGTAGATCTCCAGTAGGTAGACCAAGTCCAGTTACTCCATGGGGTAAACCAGCACTTGGATACAAAACTAGAAAACACAAGAAGTACTCAGATAGATTTATCATCAAGAGAAGAAACAGCAAGTAATTTGAAGAGAATATTTAATTCTCTTCATTGCTTGGAAGCATAAAGGTTTATGAAGGGAGGATTTCAAGTGAGTAGATCAATTAAAAAAGGACCTTTTATTCATGCAGGTCTTTTAAAGAAGATAGAAGAAATGAATACTAATGGTGAGAAGAAAGTTGTTAAGACTTGGTCAAGAAGCTCAACTATATTCCCACAAATGATCGGTCACACTATCGCTGTTCATGATGGAAGAAAGCATGTTCCAGTATATGTTAGTGAAGATATGGTAGGTCATAAATTAGGAGAATTCGCTTTAACTAGAACTTATAAAGGACACGTTGACACTGAAAAGTCATCAAAGAGAAAGTAGTTGCCTGGAAAGGAGGATCACATCAATGGAAGCTAAAAATGCTAAAGCAATAGCTAAGTATGTAAGAATGTCACCTATGAAAGTAGGAATAGTTCTTAATTTAATAAGTGGAAAAAATGTTAATGAAGCTTTCGCAATATTACAATATACTCCAAAGGAAGCAGCAGTTGTTGTTAATAAAGTACTTAAATCAGCAGTTGCTAATGCTGAAAACAACATGGAATTAGATGTAAATAAATTATATGTTGCAGAGGCTCATGTAGGTCAAGGACCAACATTAAAGAGATTTAGACCACATGCTCAAGGTAGAGCATTCAGAATAAACAAAAAAACAAGCCATATAACTGTAGTAGTTAAAGAAAGAGCTTAGTAGAAGGAGGGAAATACAGTGGGTCAAAAAGTACATCCTCACGGACTTAGAGTTGGTGTTATCAAAGGTTGGGATGCAAAATGGTACGCAAACAAAAAAGATTTTGCAGATAATCTTGTTGAAGATAATCAAATCAGAGAATTCGTTAAAAAGGAATTATTCTCAGCTGGTATCTCAAAAATCGAAATTGAGAGATATACTAACAGAGTAAAATTGAACATTTTCACTGCTAAGCCAGGTGTCGTAATCGGCAGAGGCGGATCAGGAATTGAGGCTTTAAAGAAGAAATTAGAAGCATTCATAAAAGAAAAAAATGTTTTAATAAACATTGTTGAAGTTAAAAATGCAGAAGCAGACGCTCAATTAATGGCTGAAAACATAGCAGCTCAATTAGAAAAGAGAATATCTTTCAGAAGAGCTATGAAACAAACAATTCAAAGAGCTATGAAATCAGGAGTTAAAGGTGTTAAGACTGCATGTTCAGGTAGACTAGGTGGAGCAGAAATCGCTAGAACTGAACAATATCATGAAGGAACAATCCCACTACAAACATTAAGAGCTGATATTAATTATGGATTTGCTGAAGCAGATACAACATATGGAAAGATCGGCGTAAAAGTATGGGTATATAATGGAGAAGTTCTTCCAACTAAAAAAGTACTTGAAGTGAAGGAAGAAGTTAACGCGTAATAAGAAAGGAGGAATACGTCATGTTAATGCCTAAAAGAGTAAAACATCGTAAGGTACAACGTGGTAGAATGAAAGGTAAAGCTACTAGAGGTAATTTCCTTGCATACGGAGATTTTGGTATTCAAGCAACAGCTTGCGGATGGATTACAAGCAACCAAATTGAGTCTGCCAGAATAGCAATTAATAGATACATTAGAAGAGGTGGAAAACTTTGGATAAAGATTTTCCCAGATAAGCCGGTAACTGAAAAACCTGCTGAAACAAGAATGGGTTCCGGTAAAGGATCACCAGAATATTGGGTAGCAGTAGTTAAACCAGGCAGAGTATTGTTCGAACTTTCAGGAGTTCAAGAAGAAGTAGCTAGAGAAGCAATGAGACTTGCTCAGCACAAACTTCCTATAAAGACAAAGTTCGTTACAAGAAGAGATTTTGAGGAAATGGGTGGTGAAGAATAATGAAGGCTAAAGAGTTAATAGAGTTAAGATCAAGCAATCCTCAAGATTTAAAAGATAAGTTAAATGACCTTAAGGCTGAATTATTCAACTTAAGATTCCAATTAGCTACAGGACAATTAGAAAACCCAATGAGGATAAGAGAAGTTAAAAAATCAATCGCCCAAATTAAAACAATCATCAGAGAAGAAGAACTTAAGGCAATTGAGCAATAATTTCGCAAGGCTGAAAGGAGGTAAGCTCAGTGGAAAGAGGATTAAGAAAGAAGAGAATCGGCAGAGTTGTTTCTGATAAAATGGATAAAACAATTGTTGTAGCTGTTGAAACAAAGGTTAGACACCCACTTTATGGAAAGACAGTAAACAGAACTACAAAATTTAAGGCTCATGATGAAAATAATGAAGCTAAAATAAATGATAGAGTATTAATTATGGAAACTAGACCATTATCTAAGGATAAGAATTGGAGACTAGTTGAAATAGTAGAAAAGGCGAAGTAATCTTTTTTAAGACGAAAGGAGGTTAATTACATGATACAACAACAAACCTTACTAAAAGTTGGAGACAATTCTGGTGCTAAAGAAATAATGTGTATTAGAGTATTAGGTGGATCCAAAAGAAAGTATGGAAACATTGGAGATATAATCGTTGCTTCAGTAAAAAGTGCAACACCTGGCGGAGTTGTTAAAAAAGGTGACGTTGTAAAAGCAGTTATAGTTAGATCTAAAAGAGGTTTAAGAAGAGGCGACGGATCATATATAAAATTCGATGAAAATGCAGCAGTTATAATAAAAGACGATAAGCAACCAAGAGGAACTCGTATCTTCGGACCAGTTGCAAGGGAGCTAAGAGATAAAGAATTTAACAAAATATTATCATTAGCACCTGAAGTTCTATAAGAGAGTAGGAGGTGGCTAAGGTGAAGGTACATGTAAGAAAGAACGATACAGTTATAGTTGTATCAGGAACTGATATGGGTAAGACTGGAGAAGTCTTAAAAGTAATTCCTAAGAGCGGAAAAGTTATCGTAAAAGGAGTTAACATAGTAAGTAAACACCAAAAACCAAATAGAGAAAATATGAACGGCGGTATAGTACAAAAAGAAGCTCCATTATATAGCTCAAAAGTTATGCTATACTGCACAAAATGTAAGAGTGCAACAAGAATATCCAATAAACTTCTTGATGATGGTACTAAAGTAAGAGTATGTAAGAAGTGTGGAGAGACATTCTAATCTGAAAGGAGGTTCTTTTAATGATACCTAGACTACAAGAAAAATATGAAAAAGAAGTAGTTCAAGCGATGATTGAAAAGTTCGGTTATAAAAATATAATGGAAGTACCAAAGCTTGAAAAAATAGTTATAAATATGGGAGTTGGAGAGGCTAAAGAAAACCAAAAGGTTTTAGAGTCAGCTGTTAGTGATTTAACATTAATATCAGGACAAAAGCCAATCTTAACAAGAGCAAAGAAATCAGTTGCAAACTTTAAAATAAGAGAAAACATGCCTTTAGGATGTAAGGTTACATTAAGAAGAGCAAAAATGTATGAGTTTGCTGACAAATTAATGTCAATAGCTCTTCCAAGAGTAAGAGACTTCAGAGGTGTTTCAGCTAATGCATTTGATGGTAGAGGAAACTATGCTCTAGGAGTTAAAGAACAGTTAATATTCCCAGAAATTGAGTATGATAAAATCGATAAAGTGAGAGGAATGGATATAATCTTCGTAACAACAGCTAACACTGACGAAGAAGCAAGAGAATTATTAAGATTTCTTGGTATGCCATTCGCTCAATAATAAGGAGGGGATATCATGGCACGTAAAGCAATAATAGAAAAGTGGAATAAAGAACCTAAGTATAAAACAAGAGCATATACTAGATGCAGAATATGTGGAAGACCACATGCGGTGCTAAGAAAGTTTGGTATCTGCAGAATTTGTTTTAGAGAACTTGCTTACAAGGGTCAAATTCCTGGATGCAAAAAGGCAAGCTGGTAATAATCTAATGTAGCGAAAGGAGGCACAATTCAATGGTTATGACAGATCCAATTGCAGATTTGCTAACTCGTATTAGAAATGCAAACTCTGTAAGACATGAAACAGTAGAGGTTCCTTCTTCTAATGTAAAGAAGGCTTTAACTAATATATTATTACAAGAAGGTTATATTAAACAAATTGAAGAGTATAACGATGGTGTAGTTCCTATGTTAAGAATCACTCTTAAATATGGTGCTAACAAAGAAAGAGTAATCACTGGACTTAAGAGAATATCTAAACCAGGATTAAGAGTTTACTGTAAAAAAGATGAAGTACCAAAAGTACTTAACGGATTAGGAGTTGCAGTAATATCAACTTCAAAAGGAATAGTAGTAGATAGAGAAGCTAGAAGCCAAGGATTAGGTGGAGAAGTTATCTGCTACGTATGGTAATTTCTAAAATTGAGATTGACTAGAATTAAGTTTTTATAGAGAATTGTTCTTAAAATGGAATACAGGAGGTGCGATTATGTCAAGAGTAGGTAGATTACCAATAGCTATTCCTGCAGGAGCAACTATTACTGTAACACCAGACAACGTTGTTACAGTAAAAGGTCCTAAAGGTGAGCTAGTAAAAGCTATGCACAAGGACATAAAAATAGCAGTTGAAAACAACGAAGTTGTTGTAACTAGACCAAGTGATCAAAAAAATCACAGAGCTCTTCACGGTTTGACAAGAGCCCTTATTAATAACATGGTTATTGGAGTAACTCAAGGTTTCTCAAAAACTCTAGAATTAATAGGTGTTGGTTATAGAGCACAATTACAAGGTAAAAAGTTAGTAATGAATCTTGGATATTCTCATCCAGTAGAAGTTGAAGCTGTTGAAGGTGTAGACTTTAAGTTAGATGGAACAACTAAAGTAATAGTTGAAGGAATAGACAAAGAAAAAGTTGGTGCAGTTGCAGCTGATATAAGATCATGGAGAGAACCAGAACCATATAAAGGTAAAGGTATTAAGTACTCTAATGAAGTTATCAGACGTAAGGAAGGTAAAACTGGTAAGAAATAATAGGAAGGAGTGAACCCTTATGTTCAAGAAGGTAGACAGAAAACAAGCTAAAACTAAACGTCACCTAAGAGTCCGTAAGAAAATATCTGGAACTCCTGAAAGACCAAGATTATGTGTTTTCAGAAGTGATAAGAATATATATGCTCAAATTATAGATGATGTTAATGCTGTAACTCTTGTTGCTGCTTCAAGTTTAGATAAGGAATTCAATGGAACTGGAAGCAACAAAGAAGCAGCTAGAATAGTTGGTACTTCAGTTGCTAAAAAGGCTATTGAAAAAGGAATAACTGAAGTGGTATTTGACAGAGGTGGATACATATACCACGGAAGAGTTCAAGAATTAGCTGAAGGTGCAAGAGAAGCAGGCCTTAAATTCTAAAAAACAAGGAGGGAAATAAATGAGAATCGATCCTAGCACACTAGACCTTAAAGAAAAGGTTGTTTTCATAAACAGAGTAACTAAGGTTGTTAAGGGTGGTAGAAACTTCAGATTCAGCGCACTAGTAGTTGTCGGTGACGAAAACGGACACGTAGGCGTAGGAATGGGTAAGTCAGTAGAAATCCCTGAAGCAATCAGAAAAGGAATAGAAGACGCAAAGAAAAATTTAGTTAGCGTTGCTATGGTTGGAACAACAGTTCCACATGAAATATACGGAAAATTCGGTACTGGTAAAGTATTAATAATGCCAGCTACAGAAGGTACAGGAGTTATTGCTGGAGGTCCAGCAAGAGCTGTACTTGAATTAGCAGGATTAAAAGATGTTAGAGCTAAATCATTAGGTTCTAACAATCCAAGAAACATGGTTAACGCTACAATCAACGGATTAGCAAGCTTAAGAACAGCAGAAGATATTGCTAAATTAAGAGGAAAATCTGTTGAAGAGATTCTAGGTTAGGAGGGATTGTGCGATGGCTAAGGTAAAAGTTACACTAGTTAAGAGCTTAATAGGTAGAAAGAAAGACCATATTGCTACTGCAAATGCCCTTGGACTAAAAAAAATCGGTAAAACTGTAGAGCATGAAAGTACACCTCAAATCAGAGGTATGATAAACAAAGTAGACTACTTATTAAAAGTTGAAGAAGTTTAAAAATAAGGAGGTGTAAGTAGCATGAAACTTCATGAGTTAAAGCCAGCTGAAGGAAGCAAGAAAGCACCTAAGAGAATCGGTAGAGGTACTGGATCAGGATTAGGAAGAAACGCTGGTAAAGGTGAAAAAGGACAAAACGCTAGATCTGGTGGTGGAGTAAGACCTGGATTTGAAGGGGGCCAAATGCCACTATACAGAAGACTTCCTAAGAGAGGGTTCACCAATATATTTGCTAAAGAATATGTTTCAATAAACGTTGATAGATTAAATATATTTGAGAATGGAACTGAAGTAACTCCAGAATTATTACTTGAAACAAGAGTAATAAGCAAATTAAGAGACGGAGTTAAAATATTAGGAAATGGACAATTAGAAAAGAACCTAACTGTAAAAGGATGTAAATTCTCTAAGACTGCAATAGAGAAGATAGAAGCAGCTGGAGGAAAAGTTGAGGTGATTTAATTATGCTATCAACCCTACGTAATGCCTGGAAGGTTCCGGATTTGAGAAAAAGATTATTATGGACAGTATTTATTGTAGCAATTTACAGGTTAGGAAGTCATATTCCTGTACCTGGAATTGATACAGACTATCTAAAGAACTTGACTCAAAACGGAAATAGTTTGTGGAGCTTTTATGATTTGATGTCTGGTGGTGCGTTAAGTAGATTTAGTATCTTGGCACTTGGAGTTGTTCCATATATCAATTCATCAATCATAATGCAACTACTTACTATAGCAATTCCCCCATTAGAACAATTATCTAAAGAGGGAGAAGAAGGTCGTAAAAAAATTCAAAAAATAACTAGATATGCATCAATAGGTTTTGGACTTATTACAGCATATGGTACTTTGGCACTTATGAATCAGCAAGGTGGTATTAAAGATTCTAGTTATGCTCTTATATATCAGATTATATTAACACTTACAGTTGGATCAGTATTCTGTATGTGGTTAGGTGATCAGATAACAGTTAAGGGTATCGGAAACGGAATATCTCTTATAATTTTCATAAACATTGTATCAAGAGTACCAAGCACAGTAGCATCATTAGGAAGATTACAACAAACAGAACAAGTTGACCCGGTTCAAGTAATATTACTTGTAATATTTATTTTAGCATTATTGGCAGGTGTAATTTATCTATCACTAGCTGAAAGAAGAGTTACAGTTCAATATGCAGGTAAAGCAGTGGGTAACAAAATGTACAAAGGACAATCAACTCATATACCATTAAGTTTAATAGGATCAGCTGTTATAGCAATAATATTTGCTATGTCAGTAATGCAATTCCCACAAACTGTTGCACAATTATTCCCTAATAAGGAGTGGGCAAAGTGGATAATGAGTAGTTCATATAGTGTATTTAATAGTAAGACTTGGATGTATGCAGTAGTTTATGCTTTACTTACCATATTCTTTACTTGGTTCTATACTCAAGTAACATTTAAGCCAGATGAAATGGCTGAAAATATGAATAAGTCAGCTGGATTTGTTCCAGGTATAAGACCAGGAAAACCTACAGAAAAGTATCTAGAAAGAATGCTAACTAGGGTATCTTTATTTGGTGGATTATTTGCGGCATTTTTAGTAATAGTACCTATAGTAATTGAAAATAATACACAATTTAAAGGGATTGCGTTCGGACCTACTTCAATATTAATTTTAGTTGGTGTAGCGTTAGATGTAATGAGAACCTTAGAATCACAGTTGGTAGTAAGACATTACCAAGGATTTTTAAAATAGAGCAAAACAGGATGGAGATGATGCCGGTGAAAATTGTATTATTTGGTCCTCCTGGTGCAGGAAAAGGGACACAGGCAAAGTCAATTAGTAATAGATACTCCATACCACACATTTCAACTGGAGATATTTTCAGAAAAAACATTTCTGAAAACACTCCATTGGGTGTTGAAGCGAAGAAATATATTGACAAAGGTCAATTAGTTCCAGATGAAGTAACTATTAATATGGTTAAAGATAGATTGCAAGAAGAAGATTGCCAAAATGGTTATCTGTTAGATGGATTCCCAAGGACAGTATTTCAAGCTGAATCACTTCATGACTTCTTACAAGATAGAAATGAAGTATTAGATACAGCACTACTAATTCAAGTTCCAGGAGAATTTATTTTAGAAAGAATGACAGGAAGAAGAGTTTGTCCATCTTGTGGAGCAAGTTACCACATAAAGTTCAATCCACCTTTAGAAAAAGGTAAATGTGATGTTTGTGGTTCGGATGTTATCCAAAGAAAAGATGATAGTGAAGAAACTGTTCAAGAAAGATTAACTGTTTATGAAAACCAAACTCAACCACTTATAGAATTCTATAAGAAAGAGGGATTACTTGAGGTTGTAGATGGTACACAAGCAATTAATGAGGTCTTTGAAAGCATCTGTGATATATTAGGAAGTGAGTAAGAATGATTATTTTAAAAAATGATAATGAAATCAACCTAATGAGAAATGCAGGACACTTATTGGCAGAGACATTAAATTTAATTGAAACTAAAATAAAACCTGGTATTACTACTGAGGAATTAGATAAAATTGCAGAAGAATTTATAACTAAGCATGGAGCAAAACCTTCCTTTAAAGGATTATATGGTTTTCCAGCTTCACTCTGTATATCTGTTAATGAGCAAGTAGTTCATGGAATACCAGGAAGCACAAAGTTAATAGAAGGAGATATCGTAAGCATTGATTGCGGTGTTCTCTTAGATGGATTCCACAGTGATGCAGCAAGAACTTTTCCAGTAGGAAACGTATCTGAAACTGCTGAAAGACTAATTGAAGTTACCGAAAAAAGTTTTTTCAAGGGAATTGAAAAGGCAATTGTAGATAATAGATTAACAGACATCTCATACGAAATTCAAAAGTATGTAGAAGATGCAGGGTTTTCAGTAGTAAGAGATTATGTAGGACATGGAATAGGAAAAAGTGTTCATGAGGATCCTGATGTTCCTAATTTCGGAAGACCTGGAAGAGGTCCAAAATTATCATCAGGAATGGTATTAGCAATAGAACCAATGGTCAACGTTGGAACTTGGAGAGTTAAAACCTTAAACGATGATTGGACTGTAGTGACAGCTGATGGGAAGTATTCAGCTCATTATGAAAATACTGTTGCTATTTTACCTAATGGTCCCGAGATACTAACACTAATTAAATAGTTAAGTGTTGCTTAGTTATAGATTCACACTTGCCACAAAATGGCTTGTAGATTTATTACTAAGGTAATCATTGAGGTGAAACAAGTTTGCAGAATAACGACTTAGTTGGCAGATTAGTATTTTCCAAAGCAGGTAGAGATAAGGATAAACCTTATATAGTAGTTAGAGTTTTAGATGATAACTATGTTTCCCTTGCTAATGGAAGTACAAAATTAAGTGAAATGCCTAAAAAGAAGAAACTAAAACACTTAAATCTTACAGATATACTCGATAAAACGTTAGAGAAAGAAATTATATCTAAAGATAAGAGTTTAGATTTAAAGATTAAAAGATTTATAAAGCTTCAAGGCATTGATAAGGAGGTTTGATTACCTTATGTCAAAAGATGATGTAATTGAAATGCAAGGGGTAGTTCTAGAATCATTACCTAATGCTATGTTCCAAGTAGAATTGGAAAGTGGGCATAAAATCCTTGCTCACATTTCAGGAAAGTTAAGAATGAACTTCATAAGAATTCTTCCAGGAGATAAGGTTACAGTTGAATTATCTCAATATGATCTTACAAGAGGCAGAATTACTTGGAGAGCAAAATAAAATTAAACAACTTAAATGTTAGCGGAAAAGCATTGATTTTCCTGCTCATAAATAATAAGGAGGGTTAGCGATGAAAGTCAGACCATCAGTTAAGCCTATTTGCGAAAAGTGCAAAATTATAAAAAGAAAAGGTAGAGTAATGGTTATTTGCGAAAACCCAAAGCACAAGCAAAAACAAGGCTAATATAAATAAGTTTATTAAAAAAATAGTGGAATGGAAGGTATTTATTATTGACTTTTTTTCCATTCTAAAATATCATTATATAGTCAATTAATTAGCATAAATGAATTTTAGGAGCGGCTGACAGAGGTTAAAATACCAATGACCTGAAATTTTATTTATATATTTACCACATGAAAAGGGAATTTAATTACCAGGAGGTGTAAGTTTTAATGGCTAGAATAGCTGGTGTTGACCTACCAAGAGAAAAAAGAGTTGAGATAGGTCTAACTTATATATACGGAATAGGTTTATCCACTTCTCAAAAGATATTAGCAGAAACTGGAATAAACCCAGACACAAGAGTAAAAGACTTAAATGAAGACGAAGTAAATGCTATAAGAAATATCATAAAGGATAGAGTTGTTGAGGGAGATTTAAGAAGAGAAATCGCTCTTAACATCAAAAGACTAGTTGAAATTGGTTGCTACAGAGGAATTAGACATAGAAAAGGTCTTCCTGTAAGAGGACAAAAAACTAAAACTAATGCAAGAACTAGAAAAGGTCCAAAGAAAACTATTGCTAACAAGAAAAAATAGTAAGGAGGGAAGACAATGGTAGCAGCAAAAGTTAAGAAAACAAGAAGAAGAAAAGAAAGAAAGAATGTTGAACACGGAGCAGCTCACATTAAGTCAACTTTCAACAATTCTATAGTAACTTTAACTGATGCAGCAGGTAATGCTTTATCATGGTCATCAGCTGGAGCGTTAGGATTTAGAGGCTCAAGAAAGAGTACTCCATTTGCAGCTCAAATGGCGGCTGAAACTGCAGCTAAATCTGCTATGGAACACGGATTAAAGAGTGTTGAGGTTTACGTTAAAGGACCTGGATCAGGTAGAGAAGCTGCTATAAGAAGTTTACAAGCTGCTGGTTTAGAAGTAACTCTAATTAAGGATGTTACTCCAATACCACACAACGGTTGTAGACCACCAAAAAGAAGAAGAGTGTAGTACAAACGTCATAGGAGGTGTAATTAATGGCAAGATATACTGGATCTGCATGTAGATTATGTAGAAGAGAAGGTGCAAAACTATTCCTTAAAGGGGATAGATGCTATACAGATAAATGTGCTTTCGTTAGAAGAAGTTATGCGCCAGGACAACATGGAGCTAGCAGAAAGAAACTTTCTAACTATGGAACACAATTAAGAGAAAAGCAAAAAGCTAAGAGAATTTACGGAGTACTTGAAAAACAATTCAGAAAGTACTACGAAAAAGCTGAAAGAATGAGAGGAATAACAGGTGAAAACCTACTTATGTTACTAGAAATGAGACTAGATAACGTAGCTTTCAGACTAGGTTACGGTTCTTCAAGAGCTGAAGCTAGACAATTAGTTACTCATGGACATTTCTTAGTAAATGGTAAGAAGGTAGATATTGCTTCTTACAGAGTAAGCGTAAATGATGTTATTTCTGTATCAGAAAAAAGCAGAGCAACAGAAAAATTCAAAGTTTTTGCAGAAAATCCAAAGACTTTACCAAAGTGGTTAGCTGCTAATACTGAAAACTTTGAAGGTAAAGTAGTTGCTGTACCAGCAAGAGAAGACATTGACATCAATGTTAATGAAACTCTTATCGTTGAGTTATACAGTAAGTAATAATATGCTATTTGCAACTGGAGGATATTTCTCCATTGCAAATGTTGAATCAGTTGCCCTCATAATAAGGTTGCCATATTTAATTGAAGGAGGGTTTTGCGCATGTTAGAAATAGAAAAGCCAATTATTGAATGTATTGAACAAAGTGAAGATGGAACTTATGGTAAGTTCGTAGTTGAACCATTAGAAAGAGGATATGGAATTACACTAGGTAATGCACTTAGAAGAATTCTTTTATCATCTTTACCAGGAGTTGCAACTACATCTGTGAAGATTGATGGAGTACTACACGAATTCTCTACAGTTACTGGTGTTAAAGAAGATGTTACTGAATTAATTCTTAACATTAAAGGTCTTGCACTAAGAATGAGTGGAGAAGGTCCAAAGGTTATATATATAGATGCCAAAGGTCCAGGAGTAGTAACAGCAGGAGACATTAAAACTGACGGAGATGTTGAGGTAGTAAATAAGGATTTACATATTGCTACTTTAGATGATGAAGGCAGACTTTATATGGAACTTACTGTTAATAGAGGTAGAGGATATGTTACACAAAACAAAAACAAATCTGACTCATTACCACTAAGTGCTATTGCTGTAGATTCAATTTATACTCCTGTTAAAAGAGTAAACTTTACTGTTGAAAATACAAGAGTAGGTCAAATTACAGATTATGATAAGTTAACATTAGAAATTTGGACTAATGGTACAATTAAAATTGATGAAGCTATAAGTCTATCAGCTAAAATACTGATAGAACACTTCAAACTTTTCATGTCATTAACTGATAATACTAGTGATATGGAAATAATGATTGAAAAAGAAGAAGATAAGAAGGAAAAGGTTCTTGAGATGACTATCGAGGAACTAGACCTTTCTGTTAGATCATATAACTGTTTAAAGAGAGCAGGTATAAACACTGTTCAAGAACTTGCACAAAGATCCATGGATGATATGATGAAAGTAAGAAACTTAGGTAAAAAATCACTTGAAGAGGTTGAAAGAAAACTTAAGGAACTAGGCTTAGGATTAAGACTAAGCGATGAGTAAGGAGGTATAGTCATGCCAGGTTATCGTAAATTAGGTCGTCCAACAGACCAAAGAAGAGCTATGTTAAGAAACCTTGTTACAAGCTTCTTAAAGCATGGCAAAATTGAAACTACTGACACTAGAGCGAAAGAAGCAAGAAGCCTTGCTGAAAATATGATTACTCTAGCAAAAAGAGGAGATCTTCACGCTAGAAGACAAGTTTTATCTTTCGTAACTGAAGAAGATGTAGTTAAGAAATTATTTGAAGAAATCGCTCCTAAATACGCTGAACGTAAAGGTGGATACACTAGAATGTTCAAAGTTGGTCCAAGAAGAGGAGACGGTGCTGAATTAGTTATACTTGAATTAGTATAATATAAAGGGGATTAAGTGATAACTTAGTCCCCATTTTACTATACAAAAGATTAATCTAGTAACTGTTATAAAATATATAAGGAATTGGTAAAGCTATAGAATTATTTAACTGTATCTTTTATAATAGTTATTAAAGAAAGGGAGAGTCATGATGGAAAAAAATATTGTAAAATGCGAAAATCTTAGTTTTAAATATCTCTCTCATGAAAATGGAGAAGAGTATTATGCCTTAAAAGGTGTAGATTTAGAGGTTAAAAAAGGTGAATTTTTAGTAGTTTTAGGACATAATGGTTCAGGAAAATCAACTATAGCAAAGCACATAAACGCGTTGCTAATACCTTCAGACGGAACTGTATATGTAAATGGTCTGGATACTAAAAATGAACAAAATATATGGGATGTAAGAAAAACAGCAGGAATGGTATTCCAAAATCCTGATAATCAAATGGTAGCTACTATTGTAGAAGAGGATGTTGCATTTGGACCAGAAAATCTTGGAGTTGAACCAAGTGAGATTAGAAGAAGAGTAGATGAAAGCCTTAATAAGGTTGGTATGTATGAATATAGAAGGCATGCACCACATCTATTATCAGGTGGCCAAAAACAAAGAATTGCAATAGCAGGTATACTTGCTATGCAACCAGAATGTATTATACTTGATGAGCCAACAGCTATGTTAGACCCTTCAGGAAGAAAAGAAGTAATTAGAACCATAAAAGAGATAAATAAAAATCTAGGAATAACTATTATTTTAATTACTCATTACATGGATGAAGCAGTTGAAGGTGATAGAGTAGTTGTAATGGAACAAGGAAATATTGTATTACAAGGAAAACCTAGAGAGGTATTTTCAAAAGTAAAAGAAATGAAAGAGATTGGCTTGGATGTACCACAAGTGACTGAATTAGCATTTGAATTACAAAAATCAGGGATAGAAATAGGTACAGAAATATTAAATGTGGATGAGATGGTGAATGCATTATGTCAATTAAAGTAAGTAATTTAACTCATATATATATGCCTAAAAGTCCTTTTGAGAAAATTGCATTAAATAATGTTTCATTAGAAATAAATCAAGGAGAATTTGTAGCATTAATTGGACATACGGGGTCAGGTAAATCTACATTAATTCAGCATTTAAATGGATTGTTACAAGCAACTTCTGGTGAAATAGTTATAGATGATAAAAATATAACTGAAAAAGGTGCAAAGCTTACAGATATAAGAAAAAAGGTAGGGTTAGTGTTTCAATATCCAGAGTATCAATTGTTTGAGGAAACAATTGCGAAAGATATTGCTTTTGGTCCAAGTAATTTGGGACTAAGTGAGGAAGAAATATCTCACAGGGTTAGAAGAGCTATGGAAATGGTTGGTCTAGACTATGAAATATATAAGGAAAAGTCGCCATTTGAACTAAGTGGAGGGCAGAAAAGAAGAGTTGCTATAGCAGGGGTTGTAGCAATGGAACCTAAGGTGCTAATTCTTGACGAACCTACAGCAGGTTTAGATCCAAAGGGTAGAGATGAAATATTAGAGCAAATAGTAAAGTTACATGATGAATATGGTATGACGATTATTCTTGTTTCACATAGCATGGAAGACGTCGCAAAAGTTGCTGAAAGAGTAATTGTAATGAATGGTGGAGAAATAATTCTTGATGGATCTCCTAAGAATGTTTTTAAGGAAATTGATACATTAGAGAATGTAGGATTAGCTGTACCACAAGTTACATATTTAGTTAAAGAATTAAAGAGTAAGGGTTTTGAACTTGGAGATGATATATTTACAATTAGTCAAGCAAAAGAAGCCTTATTAAAGATATTAAAAAGAGATTAGTGAAAGGAGCGAGTAGAATATGATTAAAGATATAACTATAGGACAATATGTACCAGGGGACTCATTCATACATAAACTTGATCCTAGAACTAAAATATTAATATCTGTATTATTTATTGCATCATTATTTATAATAAATAAATTTGTAGGATATATTCTAATAGTTGCATTTATTGCAGCAGCTATTGTTAATTCAAAGATATCACCAAGTTTTTATTTTAAAGGGCTTAGACCAGTTATAACATTAATAGTTATTACGGCGCTTCTTAATGTATTTATGATAAAAGGTACATCAGACACTTTAATATGGGGATGGAAGTTCTTGAATATATATGAAGAGGGAATACAAGTGGCAGTATTTATGACCTTAAGGCTCATATCCCTAATTATAGGTACATCTATACTAACATTAACTACATCACCTATTGAGTTAACAGACGCATTAGAGAGATTATTGAAACCATTAAAGGTAGTGGGGATTAGCTCTCATGAAATAGCTATGATGATGACAATTGCGTTAAGATTTATTCCTACTCTTATAGATGAGACAGACAAAATAATGAAAGCACAAAAGGCAAGGGGTGCTGATTTTGATGGAGGAAATATATTTGCAAAGGCTAAAAGTTTAATTCCATTATTGGTACCATTATTTATTAGCTCATTTAGAAGAGCTGATGAACTTGCAAATGCAATGGAAGCTAGATGCTATAGAGGTGGGAATGGAAGAACAAGAATGAAGCAATTAAAATATGAAAGTAGAGATGCTGTAGCATTCTTTATAATAGCTATATTAATAGCCTTTAGTTTTTATGTAAGATTCAAGTTTTAGGTGACATTATATGAGAAATATAAAGCTTTTAATTGAGTATGATGGTACAGACTTCTATGGATGGCAAAAACAAAAAAGCGGAAGAACTGTATGTGGAACAATAGAAGAGGCTATTAAAAAGCTTGTTAATGAAGAAGTGGAGTTAATTGGGTGTAGCAGAACTGATTCAGGGGTTCATGCTAAGGGATTTGTTGCATCTTTTAAAACAAATAGTAAAATCCCAAGCGAAAAATTTAGGGAAGCTATAAACCAAAAGCTGCCTGAGGATATAGTTATTTTAGAATCTGAGGAAGTCCTAGAAGATTTTCACCCAAGATATCAAGCTAAAGGGAAAACTTATTGTTATACAATTATAAATAGAAGAACACCTAAGGCAATAGGAAGAAATTATTCTTGCATAGTTAAAGAGAAATTAAATGTTGAAAAGATGCAGAAAGCATGTAAGTTTTTTGTAGGTACCCATGATTTTAAAGCATTTAAAACATCAGGAAGTTCTGTAAAGACGACTGTACGGACTATCTGGGATATTAAAATAGAAAAAAACTATGATGAAATAAAAATATATGTTTCTGGTGATGGTTTTTTATATAATATGGTTAGAATAATAGTAGGAACCCTTCTTCAAGTTGGAGAAGAAAAAATAAAACCAGAATATATAAAGGACATAATCGATGAAGGTGATAGAAATAAAGCAGGAAAGTGTATGCCAGCAATGGGACTATCACTTGAAAAAGTTTTTTATTAAAAATTTCAAATAAAAGTTGTAAATTTGTTGACACGCCCGTAAGCGTGTATTATAATGATATTTGTTGTTAAGATAGTTTGTGGATAAGATCCAGAAGCCCCGGATCTTGACATAAAGATGGAAATAGAAACTTAAAAAGTGTTCAGGGAGGGAAAATGATGAAATCATACATCGCTAAACCACAAGAGGTTGAAAGAAAATGGTATGTAGTTGATGCAGCTGGAAAGCCACTAGGAAGAGTTGCTAGCCAAGTTGCTACTATATTAAGAGGAAAAAACAAGCCAACATTCACACCAAATGTTGATTGTGGAGATTTTGTTATAATTATCAATGCAGAAAAGGTAGTTTTAACAGGAAAGAAATTAGATCAAAAGTTTATGAGAAAGCACAGTTTATATCCAGGTGGATTAAAAGAAACTCCTTACAGAGAAGTTTTAGATAAAAAACCTGAATTTGCTTTCGAAGAAGCAGTAAGAAGAATGCTTCCAAAGGGAGTATTAGGAAGACAAATGTTAAAGAAACTTAAGGTTTACAGAGGTGCAGAACATGATAATGCAGCTCAAAAACCAGAAGTACTAGAATTAAAGTACTAATACAGGCTCGGGAGGAGGAATAAAAAATGGCAAAAGTTCAATATTTAGGAACTGGAAGAAGAAAGAAATCTGTTGCAAGAGTTAGACTTGTACCTGGTGAAGGTAAAGTTATAATAAATAAGAGAGAAATAGAAAACTATTTTGGTTTAGAAACTTTAAGAGTTGTAGTTAACCAACCACTAGTTTTAACTGGAACTAAAGAAAGATTTGACGTTTTAGTAAATGTACATGGTGGTGGACTTACAGGTCAAGCAGGAGCTATAAGACACGGTATATCAAGAGCTTTATTAAAAGCTGATGAAGCACTTAAACCAGAATTAAAGAAAGCTGGCTTCTTAACAAGAGACCCAAGAATGAAGGAAAGAAAGAAATACGGTCTTAAGAAAGCAAGAAGAGCTCCACAATTCTCAAAGAGATAATATTTTCAACATACGAAGAGAGTCGAAAGACTCTCTTTTTTTCTATATTTTTCAGAGAATATAGTTAATTAAAAAAGAGAAAAATAAGCTTAAATTATAGTTTGGAGGTTAAAAGATGAAAAGAATAATATCTACATTCTTAATAATCATAAGCATATTTTTTACTAATATTAACCTAGAAAAAGTGGATGCTAAGAAGAAAAATGAAACTGTGATTTTAATTGACCCAGGACATGGGGGAATTGACGGAGGAGCAAAATCAAAAAACGGAACAAGTGAAAAGAATATCAATTTGAATATAAGTATTAAGCTTAAAGAGAGATTAGAGAAAGAGGGATATAAAGTTTTCTTAACTAGAGAAGATGATAAGGGGTTATATAGTGAAGAAACAAAAGGTAAGAAGAAAGTAGAAGATTTAAAGAAAAGATGTGCAATGAAGAAAGAAACAAATTGTGACATATTCATAAGTATTCATCAAAACATGTTTCCAAAGAGTGGAGTTAGCGGTGCACAAGTATGGCATGCTTCAAATGAGGAAAGTAAAAAATTAGCACTTATACTACAAGAATCACTAAAAAATACTCTTGATAAAAATAATAATAGAGTTCCAAAGGATGCTAAAGAGCAATATAGAATTTTAAGAGATAATTATCCTGGACCTAATGTTTTAGTAGAGTGTGGATTTTTATCGAATTCAAAAGAAGAAGAACTGTTAAAAGATGAAAAATATCAAGAGAAGATTTCAGATGCTTTAAAAGATGGAATTAATGAATATTATAAACAATAGAAATACAAATTTCCTGGGAAATATAAAGACCTATGTTGAAATAGGTCTTTTTAACTTTCAATATGTGAATCTGCAGTTATTATTTTAGAGGAATTTGGACATTTAACCCAAATGGTATTACCTCTTAACAAGGAAAATGGTAGTTCTTTAGAGCTATTTATCATGGTGATTTTTGTTCCAGATATCTTTAGCTTCTGAAGTTTTCCGCCAGAAAATAACATTCCATCGTGAGTGTCTTCGGATTTTTCCCCAAATTCTACAAGAACATTTTTAAAGGTAATAGGAGTATTTGAAAATCTATTAACGTCTTGAACATTTGTAGAATAATGAAAATACTCACCATTTTTATAAATAAAACTAGTATTTAATTCTGGCGTATAAGAAATAAAAATTGTGTCAATTTTATTGGAAAAGAGATTTTTATCTAGTTCAAGCGGGTCTAAAAACTTAATTGTTGGTAAAGAACTCGTAGAAATAGAGGAAATAGTACTAATAGATTCATTTAACGATATATTTTTATTGTAAAATATACCTTTATAAATTAAAGAGCCAGAGTCAGAAGGAAATTCTTCTATTACTATATCAGCAGACGTAATTTTATAAAGCTTTGAGATATCATTAAATTCATAAGTTACTTGTAATAATGGGGCATTAGTAGTCACATTTTGAACTACTTCTCCAGTGATAGGAGAAACATTTATAGAATTATTTGGTGGATTAGACCTATTATTTTCTCCATTAATAAATATTGCTGCATAATATTTATAAAACAAAAAAGCTAAAAATAATAATATGAATATGTAGCCAAAGGCCGAAATTATTTTATTATGATTATTATTCATAATTAATCCTTTCAAGAAATTGCTTATTAAATTATAATTAAGAAAGAATGGGAATATTCCATAATGTATTTTATTTTAAGGGAATTTTATCAGGAGGTATAGGAATGAGAGAAATAGATGTAATAGAAATAGTTAACGCTGTTAAGAAAATATGTATAGATTCTAATCATTATCTTAGTAAAGATATAAGAAATAGATTAAATAAGTCAAAAGAAGAAGAAACTTTTCCAATTGCAAAAGAAATGCTAGAAAAGATAATACTTAATTCAGATATAGCGGAAAAAGAAAACATGCCTATGTGCCAAGATACTGGTATGGCTGTAATATTTGTTGAACTTGGACAAGACGTGCATGTAATTGGTGGAAACTTTTATGATGCCATAAATGAAGGAGTAAGAAAAGGCTATGAAGAGGGATATTTAAGAAAGTCAGTTGTAAAAGACCCTATAAATAGAGTGAATACAGGAGATAATACTCCAGCAGTAATACATTTAGAAATAGTTCCAGGGGATAAAATTAAAATAATTATTGCTCCAAAAGGTTTTGGGTCAGAGAATATGAGTAGAATCAAAATGCTAAAACCTTCTGATGGTGTTCAAGGGGTTAAGGATTTTATTATTGAAACAGTAAGACTTGCTGGACCCAATCCATGTCCTCCTATAATAGTAGGTGTTGGAATAGGAGGAACATTTGAAAAAGCTGCAGAAATTTCTAAAAGGGCATTACTTAGGAGTATTGAACAAAGAAATGAAGATGAATTCTATAGAGAATTAGAAGAGGAAATGCTTAAGAAAATAAATGAATTAGGTATAGGTCCACAGGGATTTGGAGGTAAGACAACTGCGTTAGGAGTAAATATCGAGGTGTTTCCAACTCATATTGCAGGATTGCCAGTTGCTGTTAATATAAGCTGTCACGCTACAAGACACGCAGAAGTTATATTATAGGAGTGATATGTATGGAAATTAAGATTAATGCACCATTAACTGAGGAAAAAGCTATGACTCTTAATGCAGGGGATATTGTTTTATTATCAGGAGATATATATACAGCTAGAGATGCTGCACATAAGAGATTAGTTGAACTCATAGAAGAGGGTAAGGAGCTACCAATTGAATTAAGGGACCAAGTTATATACTATGTAGGACCAACTCCACCTAAGCCAGGACAAGTGATAGGGTCTGCAGGACCAACTACAAGCTATAGAATGGATTCGTATGCTCCTAAGCTTTTAGACCTAGGTTTGAGAGGAATGATTGGTAAGGGGGCAAGGGATGCAGATGTTATCCAGTCTATGATAAAGAATAAAGCTATTTATTTTGGGGCAATTGGCGGTGCAGCTGCGCTTACTGCTAAATGTATTAAGACATCAGAATTAATCGCATATGAGGATTTGGGAGCAGAGGCTATTAGAAAGCTAACAGTTAAGGATATGCCACTAGTAGTTGTTATAGATGCTAACGGAAATAACTTATACGAGATTGGACAAAAGGAATATCTAAGTACATTAAATAGTAAATAAAAAATAAAGACCACTTTATGAACTTAATAAGCCTCCATAAATGTGGTCTTTTCTTACATATATTTTTATAAATTTTTAAAGCCTCTTCCTCTTACTTCAGAAACATCAATTATGGTTATAAATGACTTAGGATCAATGGAAGTAATTTGTGATTTTAAATATACCAATTGGGGAAGAGTAACTATGCAATATATCATTTTCTTTTTGTGATGAGTATATTCGCCTTCAGCATTTAAAGATGTAACGCCTCTATGCAGGTTAGTCATAATAAATTTAATGACATCCTCTTCTTTTTCAGTAAGAATCATTAAAAGTTTTTTGGTTCCGAATCCTTTTAATACTTTATCTAAGATAATATTTTGCAGATATATAGATATAAGAGTGTATAAAGCTCTTGGTAATCCGAAAAATATAGCGCCTAGAATAACTATTAAAACATTGATAGAAAAACCAACAGTTCCAATATCAAAGTTTGAATATTTCTTTCTAATGAGCATTGTAATTATGTCAGTTCCTCCAGTTGAACCATTTCTAAGAAAAACTATACTATATCCTATTCCACATAATGCTCCACCATATATACAATAAACGAGTAAATCATCAATATTAATATGTAAATGAATTCTTTCAGTTAACAATAGAGAAATAGTTAAAGAAATCATTCCTATAGCAGAATAAAGAGTAAATTGTTTGCTTAATTTAAAGTAACTAATCACAAATAGTGGCAGATTTAGAAGGAAAACAGAATAACCAGCCTTAAAACCAGTAAAGTATTGTATTATTAGGGCTAAACCAGTTGCACCTCCACTTAAAAGTTTAGCATTAGCTAAGAAAATATTGACACCTAGAGATGCAATTAAGCATCCTATAAAAATCAATAAAATATCTAAGCATAAGTTTTTTTTGTCTCTAATAAATTCCATGACTTTCTCCTCTTAAGTAATAGATTTCATATATATTATAAATCAATAATGGAATTTAACAACAATAATTAAAGTAAAACACAATTATCTGATATAATAAATTTATAAATAAATGTAAAATTTTAAGAAAATTTTAATAAATTTATATAAACTTCTTATGACATATTTATTAAAATGGAAGATGGGGTGAGAATTATGGAAATTTATAAAATATTAGTTGCTGACGATGAAAGAGAAATAAGAGAAGCAATTGAGATATATCTAAGGGGAGAAAATTTTAAAGTTTTAAAGGCAAAAGACGGAGAAGATGCCCTGGAGATTTTTGAAAATGAGAAACCACATCTGATTATATTAGATATAATGATGCCTAAATTAGATGGAATTAGAACATGCATGAAGATTAGAGAGACAAGTAATGTCCCTATTATAATGTTATCAGCAAAAGGAGAAGATTCAGATAAGGTCTTAGGACTCAATTTAGGAGCTGATGACTATGTTACTAAGCCATTTAATCATTTAGAACTAGTAGCTAGAGTTAAATCTCAATTGAGGAGATATGATAACCCTATAATGGCGAAAAATAGAGAGAGAGAAGTGCAAGGGGAAATTGTATCAATAAGAGACTTAGTAATAGATAAGGAAAGGAAAACTATATCTGTAAGGGGAAAAGAAATAAAAGTAACTGCAACAGAATATAAAATACTGTTACTTTTGGTTTCTAACCCAGGTAGAATTTTCTCAATCCAAGAAATTTATGAAAGAGTATGGGACGAGCCTTTCTATAATAGTGAAAATACTGTTACAGTTCATGTAAGAAGAATTAGAGAAAAAATAGAAATAAATCCAAAGGAACCTGAATACTTGAAGGTGGTGTGGGGTATTGGGTATAAGATTGAAAAATAAATATTATAAGTGGAAGTGTAAGTTTTCAATTATTGATGTTGTTATTTGCTCCACTATGATAATACTTACCTTTAATATAATAACTACTTTTATTATGGAGGCCTCAAGAGGAATATTTACCTATGATACTATAATAAATAGTGAAAAATATAAAGAAAGAAGATTAGTGAATGATAGTTTGCAGCTTATATCAAATATACAAGGGCAATATAATATTTTAAATCAAGGAAATCAAGCGCTAGTAGATGCGAGAAAATATAATCAGGACACAATTGATGATAGTTACTATATAGGATATATATATATAGATAAAGACTTAAAAGATGATAAAGGGATTCCTTATTATATAACTAACAGAGGATGGGTTTCAGATCAAATAGTTGGAGGTGCTGATGCAGATGAACTATTTGAAGAGTTAGCTGATAAGGAAGGAATAGTTTATTATAAAATTGATAATGATAAAGATTTTAATGAAATAACAAAAAGTCAAAACTTTTCAGTAACACCAGAAAAAAAGAAAAATATGAGAGGCATAAATGAATACTATTTTGTTAGAGGCTCTGCTTATGATAACTCTATTGTTAAAAATAGAATTCTCTTCTTGGCCTTCATTTTAAATTTATCCTTAATAATAGTAATATTAATTAAGTATGAGTTCTTATTTAAGACAAAGGGTTATATTCAAGTAATCAATGAAATAAGAAATAGTAAACTTGGAGAATGTGCTTACTATTTAAAGGAAGTGCCAAAAAGGGTAATAAAAAATCTAAATAATAAAGTTTTAATTTTGATAAGTGGATTAATCGTAATTAAATTTATTGTGATGCCCTTTTGGGGGAAAGATATTCAAAGAATAATGATTTATCTTGGAAGTCTATTACACTTAAATCTGGATATGCAAATTATAAACACAACATTATCTCTTGTTAATTTAGTTTGTATTTTAATATTATCAACATATTTAATATTTAGTATTTTAAGAAATTATGTATTTATATATGAATTGTTAGATATGGTAAGAGAGTATGATAAGGGCAATATGGATGCTGAATTAAAATATAAAAGTAAAAGTGAAATTCATGAGATTGTACAAGGTATAAAGCATATGCAGGAGGGATATAGACAAGTAGCTGAAGAGAGAGTGAAAAATGAGAGATTGAAAACAGAATTAATTTCAAATGTTTCTCACGATTTAAAAACCCCATTAACGTCAATTATTAATTATGTAAACATACTAGGTCGAGAAGATATAACAAAAGAAGAGAAAGATGAATATTTAAAGATACTTGGTGCGAAGTCTCAACGATTAAAAATATTAATAGATGATTTGTTTGAAATGTCTAAATTATCTTCTGGTAAGATTAAGTTAAATAAGGCTAAAGTTGATATTGTTCAACTAATACACATGATATTAGGAGAATATCAAGAGAAGTTAAAAGAAAGAGGACTTACTACAAAAGTTGTAACTTATAATGAAAGTATTGTTATGGATGTGGACCCAGATAAAATGGTAAGAGTTTTTGATAATATAATTACCAATGCCCTAAAGTACTCTTTGGAAGATACAAGAATATATATTGATATCTTTGATGATGGAAGTTGGGTAACCATTAGTTTTAAAAATATATCTTCCTATGAAATGAACTTTAAACCTGAGAGGATGATGGAGAGGTTTGTAAGAGCAGACTCTTCTAGAACATCAGATATTGAAGGTTCGGGTCTAGGCTTGGCTATAGTTAAGAATATTCTAGAAATACATAATGGAGATTTAAGGCTAGAAGTTGAAGGTGATATGTTTAAAGTCTATGTTATGTTGAAAAAATAAATTTATATAAGGATGGACTAGTTTAACTAGTCCATCCTTATATTTTTAAGAGAAGTTTCAATTGACAGGACTCCTTGGAGAATGTATATTAATAAAGATTGTGTTTTAAGGGAGAAACAATATTGATAAGAAATTATATGGAAAACAAAAGATAATAAGAGATAATGTGGTTTATTTGACTTAAATATATGTTATCAAAATTTACAATTTAAAATTAAGCAACTATAATTATATAGACAATATATTGTATGAAATACTAAGGGCGGAAACATTGGTATACAATATCTAGTGGAGGGGATATCATGGAGGATTTATTAAACTTAACAAAAATAGCATTAGAAGCCATAAGTGGTGAAAAAGAAGTTTATAATGAGGAAAGACTGTCAAAAGCATTAGGGAGGATAATTACTCCTAAAATGGATGATAAACAAAGGATTAAAGCAACTATGCAAGTGCTTTTAGAATTAACCTCAGCAGAAGAGCCAAAATGGGAAAAAGGTGCTGCAAGGTTGTTTACATATATGTTGTACGATGAAATCAAAGAAAACAGATCATTAGGAGAAACAGAAGATCCATATAAAAACCTATATGAATTTATAGAGTTGCTTACTAATGAAGGATTATATGGAAAGTATATCTTAGAGAATTATACAAAAGAGGAAATTGAAATCTTAGAGAAAGAATTGAAGCCAGAAAGAGACCTTATATTTACATATGGAGGGATAAGCTTACTTGCCAAAAGATACCTAATACAAGATTTCAATAGAAAAACCTTAGAATTACCACAACAGATGTTTATGGGAATAGCTATGCATTTAGCAATTCCAGAAAAGAAGGAAAATAGATTGTATTGGGCTAAAAGAATTTATGATGTTTTAAGTTCATTGAAGGCAACTATGGCGACACCTACTATGTCTAATGCAAGAAAACCGTTTTATCAATTAAGTTCATGCTTTATAGATACCGTGGATGATTCTTTAAAGGGAATATATAAATCATTAGATAACTTTGCAAAAGTCTCAAAATTTGGTGGCGGAATGGGGATATACATTGGGAAGATAAGATCCTTAGGATCACCAATTAGAGGTTTTAAAGGAGCCTCTGGTGGTGTTATACCTTGGGTAAAACTATTTAATGACACAGCTATTGCTGTAGATCAGCTTGGAGTTAGAAATGGAAGTGTTGCAGTTTGGTTAGATGCATGGCATAAAGATATTCCAGAATTCTTACAGATAAAGACTAATAATGGAGATGATAGAAAGAAGGCTCATGATGTATTCCCAGGGTTATGCTATCCAAATCTATTTTGGAAGCTTGCAGAAGAGGATATAGATGCTAACTGGTATATGATGTGTCCCCATGAGATAAGAAGTGCAAAAGGTTATTCACTAGAAGATTTCTATGGTGAAGAATGGGAAAAAAGATATTATGAATGTGTAGAAGATGAGAGAATAGAGAAAAGGGTAATGAGTGTTAAGGATATTATTAGGCTTATTATTAAAAGTGCAGCTGAAACAGGAACTCCTTTCGCATTTTTCAGAGATACAGTAAATGAAATGAATCCTAATAAGCACAAAGGAATCATATATTCATCTAACTTATGCACAGAAATAATGCAAAACATGAGTGCAATGGAAATACTTCAAGAGGAAATTGTCGATGAAAATGGAGATAAAATAATTGTTGAAAAAACTAAATCAGGAGATTTTGTAGTATGCAACTTATCCTCATTAGTTTTAGGAAACATTGATGTATTAAATGAAAAAGAACTTGAGTATGTTGTCGAAACTCAAATAAGAGCCATGGACAATGTTATTGATTTAAATTATTATTCAGTTCCTTTTGCAGAAGTAACAAATAAAAGATACAGAGCAATAGGTCTTGGAACCTCAGGATATCATCATATGCTTGCAAATAATAAAATAGGGTGGACATCAGATGATCATGGAGATTTTGCAGATAAGGTATATGAAAATATCAATTATTATGCAATCAAAGCAAGTGTGAAAATATCAAAAGAGAAAGGTTCTTATCCATATTTTGAAGGTTCGGATTGGGATAATGGAGATTATTTTAAGCTAAGAGAGTATACTTCACAAAGATGGAATGAACTTAAAGAAGAAGTTAAGCATAATGGAATGAGAAATGGATATTTGATATCTGTTGCACCAAATGGTTCAACAGCAACTATTGCTGGTACATCTGAAGGTGTAGATCCAGTAATGTCTAGATTCTGGCTTGAGGAGAAGAAAGGAAGCATAACCCCTAAAACAGCCCCTAATTTATCTATGGATAATTATTGGTACTATATTTCTGCATATAATATAGATCAGGCATGGAGTGTTAAAATGAATGGAGTAAGACAAAGACATATAGATCAAGGACAGTCTTTTAATTTATATATAACCACTAATTATACTATGAGGCAAATTATGAATCTTTATATAGAAGCCTGCAAAAGCGGAGTTAAAAGTATTTATTATGTACGTTCTAAATCATTAACAGTTGAAGATTGTGAAAGCTGTTCAGCTTAGGAGGAAATTATGAATAAGTTAATAACAAAAAAGCCGTTGTTTAATGAAAATGGCGATACAGAAGTATCAAAAAAGAAAATGATAAATGGTAATACAACTAATTTAAATGATTTTAATAATATGAAATATAATTGGGCATCAGATTGGTACAGACAGGCGATGAATAATTTTTGGATTCCAGAGGAAATTAATCTTGCACAAGATCTTAAGGACTATCAAAAATTAAAACCTGAAGAAAGAACTGCTTATGATAAAATTCTTTCATTTTTAATATTTCTGGATTCAATACAAACAGCAAATTTAGGAAATATAAATAATTATATTACAGCATCTGAAGTTAATCTATGCTTAACTATACAGGCATTTCAAGAGGCTGTGCATTCACAAAGTTATTCATATATGCTAGATTCTATCTGCTCTCCAGAGAAAAGAAATGAAATATTATATCAATGGAAAGATGATAAAATATTATTAGAAAGAAATAAATTTATAGGGGATTTATACAATAATTTTGTTGAAAATCCAACACATTATAATTTTTTAAAGACAATAATGGCTAACTATGTTTTGGAGGGAGTATATTTTTACTCTGGATTTATGTTCTTTTATAACTTAGAGAGAAATGGTAAAATGCCAGGATCAGCTCAAGAAATAAGATATATAAATAGAGATGAAAACACTCATTTATGGCTATTTAGAAGCATAATTAGAGAACTTCAGAAGGAGGAGCCTCAATTATTTAATGATGAGATGGTCGAAGAACTAAGAGACATGGTAAGAGCAGGAGTCGAAAATGAAATAGCTTGGGGCCATTATGTAATTGGAGACAATATTTCTGGGTTAAATAAGAGTTTAATAGAAGATTATATAAAATATCTAGGAAATTTAAGAGTTACAGCATTAGGATTTAAACCATTATATGATGGATATAATGAAAATCCAGCCGAATGGGTAGATTTCTATGCGGACGCAAATAAAGTAAAAACAGACTTTTTTGAAGCGAAGTCAACGGCATATGCAAAAGCAGGAACTTTGGTAGATGATCTATAGAGTGGAGAGTTATAATAAAAATTAAAAAAATAGAATCAATTAGGAGATAAAATATGACATTTTTCTAGTTGATTCTATTTTTTTTTGGAGGAAAAAGTCAAAATTTATATATCGAAGAAAATATTTAGATTTTTTTGAAAAATATTGTATAATAAGAGTGGATAAAGTTACATAAATTTATAAGAGGTGATTTGTATGGAAAAATTTCTAAAAGGTATTGGAAAAGCTTGCCTTGCAGTAGCAGCTCTTATCGTAGTATTTGGACCAGCATCAATGAGTAGTATGGCAGTAGAAGAAATGCCTGAATCAATGAAAGACAAAAGATAAAAAAAAGGGGGCTTTTCAGCCCCTAACAATATACTGGGGGAATTCAAAATGTTGTATAAAGTTTTTGATATATTTAATAGTTTCTGCCAATCAATTCTTTTTGTGTGGATATCTAATAATATTGCTGAAAAAGAAAATAAGAATACAAGAAATAAATCCTGTTTGCTTGTAGCTTTAATATTTGCAATCATTAATATATTTACATATGTTCCAATGAATATTCCGCTAGCAAATTTTATTATGGTAACTTTAGTTTTAGCGTTAATAGTCATATTCTATAGAAAAAAGGTAAGTGATGCATTTTGGGGATTTGGGTTAGCCTATGCCATAATCACAACGTTATCATATTTTTTAATTACCTTTTATCAACACTTCTTTACAAAATTAAATCTTGGAATACCACAGGATATTGAAACAATTATATTTATATATATACCAGCATTTATTTCTTATATATTTATTTATAAATATAGAAAGAATTTATTTGAAGTTGTAATCTCATTAAAAGCTTATAAGATTTCCATAATAGTTATTTTACTTATAGACTATGCTTTTATTTTTATTGATACTCTTCGCATTGAGTGGACAGTAGAAAGTATGGGAATCACTTTTAAGTTTCTATTATATTTTATATCGTTAATTGCATTTATTTTTTCCTTAATTTATTTTGCTAAAATCAATAGTAATACAAGGGAAGTTGAACTTCTAAATACAGAGTTAAATGATAAAATTATAGAACTTAAAAAGATTAAGCACGATTATGGCAGTGAAATAAGCAGTCTATATGGATTATATCAGCTTGGAAGATATGATAGAATGGGAGAATTATTAAAAGGAATAGTAGAAAGATATCAAAATACATCTTCAGTAATAAATCTTAATGTACAAGCTAACCCTATGGTCACATCGATATTAAATAATGCACTTTCAAAAGGTATAAATATAGTTGCCTTTGATAATGCAGAATATGATAATTTAACTATATCAGACAGTGAACTTTTAAAGTTATTATCAAACATTGTAAACAATGCTATTGATGTTCTTGTAAATATACAAAATGCAACGATAAAGTATAACAGCTATAATAGTTACGATGGAATTATAGTAAACATAGAAAATAATGGTCCTGAAATTCCTAAAGAAAATAGGGAAAAGATATTTAAAGCTGGATTTAGTACGAAGAGTGATATAGATGGAGAGCGAGGATATGGCTTAAGTATTGTCAGAGATGTTATTAATAAAGCAGGAGGAGAATTAGCTCTAAGAAGTACTAAGAGTTGGACAGAATTTTCAATTAAAATACCTTACAAAAGATGTTGAATAAGTTTTTGGAGGGAGAATATTGAGAAGATTTATAAAAGCATTCTCTAAAATAATTGCAAAATCAAATGAATATAATGAGGAGCAAGAGCAGGAAGTTGAGTATGCTTTGCGAGTTATTATATTTGAAGTTGCAAAGTTTATTGGAACTATAATTGTATTTTGTACTATTGGTTACCCGGTACAGGGGTTATTAGCGATTGGGTTAATGTCTTTAAGTAAGCCTTTTATAGGCGGATACCATGAAGATAATCAAGTAAAATGCTTTATATCTACTCTGGTCACTATAGGAAGTATAATTTATTTGGAAAATAATATTAGATTGAATTTTACTTCAGTGGTTCTACTTGGAGGAGTATCAATATTTTGCATATGGAATCAAGCACCTATAGTTAATCCTAAAATGATGTTAACAAAGATTGAACTAATTAATAGAAATAGAAGAGTAGGAATTTTTATTATTGTGTTGCAATATTTAGTTTCTATAATTCTATTTAAGTATACTTGCATATCAACTTTAATAGTATGGGTAATATTATTTCAAGCGCTACTAATGTTTAATAAGAAAAAAGACATAAATTTAGGAGAATCTTAATAATTATAAGAATCTCCTTTATAAATAAGTATATTAAATTACATATTTAAAAATACAAAAGAAGTGAGCTAATGTACCTAATAAAATGAATATGTGGAATATTTCATGAAAACCTAAGTATTTAAATGTAAGTATCTTAGGTTTTATTGCATATATTAAACCTCCAACGGTATAGAGAACACCGCCTAAGACAAGTAATAGAACACCATTTAATGAGATAGCAGAATAAAGTGGAACTATTGCAAAGACTGCTATCCAGCCCATAAGAATATAAATTAGAGTGGATAACCATCTAGGACAATTAAACCAAATCATTTTAAATATTATTCCAATAACTGCTATAGACATTATTATTGAAAAAAGCACCCAACCTTGAACTCCATTTAAAGCTATAAGACAAAAAGGAGTATAAGAACCTGCAATAAGTACAAATATCATAGAGTGATCTAATTTCCTTAAAAAACTAATAACCTTGTCAGAAGCTTTTACCATATGATATGTTGCTGAAGCTGAGTATAATAGAATCATGCTAGCACCAAAAATAGCGATTGCTGTAATAGATAAAGCCGAAGCACCATTAATAGAAACTTTTATAAGCATGAATATTAATCCTATAAGTGATGCCACGGCACCAAAAAGATGAGTAAATCCGTTGATTGGTTCTCTAAAGTACTTTTCCATTGTGAAGCCTCCTTGTTCTGATAAGTAGTTTTTAAAACTACGTGATGTATTAATTACATTATGATAGCATTGTGGTCATGTGTCAAGTGGAAATTATAAAAAATTTACTTTTTTTAGTTTTTATTTTACATAAATTGTAGATTTCAAATTTAATTTATGATATATATAGTTTAATACATAGTAATTATAACTATACGATAGAAGGTGAGTACATGAAAGTTGAAAATATTAAAAGCTTAATAGATAAGCTATCATTAGAAAATGCAATAAACTTAGATGAAATACCAGAAATAGATTTATATATGGATCAAGTTATACAACTATTTGAAGCTAAATATATAGAAACTCTTCGAAATGAAGAAGAGAAGGTTTTAACGAAAACTATGATAAACAACTATGCTAAGGATAAATTAATAATGCCCATAAAAAACAAAAAATATTCAAAGGAACATTTAATTCTCTTATCATTAATTTATCAATTTAAAGGAAGTCTATCAATAAATGATATTAAAAAAATTATGAATCCAATTGTTAAATCCTTAAGTGAAGGAGAAGAATTCCCTCTAAGAAAATTATACACAGAATACTTAGAAAGATATAACGAGGATGTGAATAATTTTATAAGTGCTGTTGATAAATCAGCTGGGGATGTTGACCCAAAAGAAGATGAGTATATAAGTAAAATGTTACTATTAAGCTCATTTATAAATATGAGTAATATGTATAGAAAACTTGCAGAAAGAATAGTAGATGATATAAGCTTAAGTGAAAAATAAATATAAAATATAAGGACCTAAGAAAAAGTTAATAAAAGAATATTGCTTCTTCTTAGGTCAAATATTATTCTATTCCATATTTTTTACACTTCAGTGATATAGTTCTATGGGTAAGTCCTAAAGCTTTACCAGCCTTATTATAGCTTCCGTATTTCTCCATAGCCTTTTGAATAATTATTTTTTCATATTCTTCAAAAGGAAGTATCTCATCATCTAGCGGAAGGATAGAAGCTTTTTTTGATGATGTTACCCTAAAATGATAAGGTAAATCCTTTGAAGAAATAAATTCATCTTCACAAAGATTTATTGCTCTTTCAATTATATTTTCTAGTTCTCTAATATTACCTGGCCAGGAGTAATTTATTAGCTCTGACAAAGCTGTCTTATCAATTCCTTTTATATTTTTAGAGAGTTTGTCATTGATTTTCAGAATAAAATACTCAACTAAAGCAGGAATATCTTCTTTTCTATCCCTTAGAGGAGGAAGTTGTACAGATAAAACATTTAATCTATAGTATAAATCTTCTCTAAAAGTTCCACTTTGTATCATTTCTTCTAAGTTTCTATTAGTAGCAGTAATAACCCTAACATCTATTTTTTGAGGAGTTATACCTCCTAAACTCTCTATTTCTCTTTCCTGCAATACTCTTAATAGTTTTACCTGCATTGATAACGGCATATCACCAATTTCATCTAAAAATATAGTACCTCCATCAGCGATTGAAAATTTTCCTGGCTTTGATTTTGTTGCACCAGTAAATGCACCTTTTTCATAACCGAAAAGTTCACTTTCTAAAAGATTCTCTGGGATAGCAGCACAATTAACTTTAATAAAAGGTTTATCTTTTCTGGTAGAATTATGATGAATGGCATTTGCGATTAATTCTTTACCAGTTCCACTTTCTCCTCTTACTAGCACTGTTGACGTACTTTCAGCAGCTTTTTTAGATACATAAATAACTTCCTTAAGGGAAGAACTTATTCCAATAATTTGTGAAAAACCATTAGAACTTAAAGTGTGTTTCTTTAATTCTTCTCTATAATATTCCACTTGTTCTTGAGATCTTTCAAGTTTACTTGCGAGCTCCTTTATCTCAGAAACAACTTTTGAAGTTGAAAGAATTCCTTTAAAGTCACCATCTATAAATAGTGGAGTTATAGTTGAGATTATATCTACACCATTTTTTGTTCTAACTATATTTTCAATACGCTCTTTTTTTTCAAAAGCCTTAACTCTTAACCCTTTTGGAGAAACTTCAAATATACTTTTTCCTATGTTCTCGGATATACTGCCTAAATGATTGATGTAAGCAGGATTAATGTAGGTTATTATTCCATTTTCATCAACGAAGCAGATTAGATCATGGGAAATTTCCATTATTTTAAGAAATTTTTCGTTTAATTCCTTCATACCAACAATATCTGATACATCTTGAAAAACTCCACAGGCTCCTATAAGTTTAGATTTACTTATAATTGGACTTCTATTTACAGTTATTATTCTTCCATTTATATGTTGAATTTGTCCAAATTGCTTTTGTGGAGAGGCAATAACTGAAGGAAGTTTAGTATTTTCAACTGAGTCTTCAATAGGTTTACCAATGGCACTAGAATGTTCAATTCCAAATATCTTTAGAGCATAATCATTAATGTAAGTAATATTTGAATTTATATCAATGACAACAATCCCAATAGGTAAGGAGTCAAGTATTTGTTCATTAGCAATTTTACTTTCCTCAATGAAAACGTCGATTTGTTCCATTAACTGAGATTCTAAATTGATCTTACTCATTATAAATGAATATAAAATGTCTATAGCTTTTTTTGAAGCTTCATCATCATTTTTAGAACCAATTATTATAGTTTCATTGCATCTAACTCTAAGGGAAAGCAAGGCCAACATAGAAAATGCTAACCAGTCAGTCTTTTGAGGTTTTTTAATATATAGATTAACGGAATATTTCGATTGTAACTTATCTACTTCATTTACTAGCATTGCAGCAACTCTTGTATGAAGTCCATTTGGATCTAGAATAGCTATGTTTCTAGTGTACATAAAATCCTCTCCTTGATAAAAAGTATCAAAAAAAATAAGGTTGATAAAAAGTATCAACAATTATATTGTATCATAAATACCGAATATATCAATGATTTAGAAATAAGTTGATATATTTTATCAATAATATTATAGAAAATACAGCATATAATAATATTAGGTAAATACAAGATTAGGCATTTTAACATAGTATGGAAATGTTAAAATTAAATTCATTTAAAAAAACCTTTTCATTTGCTATATTTTTATTTTTTGTGATATAATATATCCGATTGAGTTAAAATAAGCAAGTTGGCATGACTCTTGCTTTATATTATATTGAATATTTTGTTTAAGAACTAATTATAAGTTTAGGCTTATTTAAATAAGGAGGATTCAATTAATGATAAAAGGAATTGCAGCTTCAAAAGGCTACGCAATAGGAAAAGCATTTATTCAAGAACATGAAGAGATAGTAATAACTGACCAAAAGGTGAATGATATAGTTGAAGAAAAACAAAAGCTACATAATGCGTTAGAAGCATCTAAAGGACAATTACAAAAAATAAAAGAAAAAGCAGTTAAAGAGATGGGTGCTGAAAAAGCAGAAGTTTTTGAAGCTCATATCACACTTCTTGATGATCCAGAATTTACTGGTCAAATGGAAATGGAAATAGAAAACACTAAGATAAACGCTATGAAAGCTGTTGAGGGAGTTACAAACACTTTCGTAATGATATTCGAATCTATGGATGATGAATATATGAGAGAAAGAGCAGCAGACATTAAAGACGTTTCTAAGAGAATTATATTAAACTTAGCTGGTAAAGGCGGAGATGCATTCTCAATTACTGAAGAAAATACAATAGTAATTGCTCACGATTTAACTCCTTCAGATACAGCTCAACTAGATAGAACTAAGGTTATTGCATTCTTAACTAACATTGGTGGAAGAACTTCTCACTCAGCTATTATGGCGAGAACATTAGAAATTCCTGCTGTTGTTGGATTAGGAAATATAACAGCTACAGTACAAAATGGAGATTTTGTTATAGTTGATGGTATCAAAGGTGAAGTTATAATAAATCCATCAGAAGAAGTTGTTAATGAATATAAAGCAAAAAGAGAATCATTCATTAAAGAACAAGAGGAATTAAAGAAATTAATAGATGTTAAAACCGTTACTAAGGCTGGTAAGAGAGTTGAAGTATGTGGAAATATCGGTAAACCAGAAGATGTAAACCAAGTATTAGCTAATGGTGGAGACGGTGTTGGATTATTCAGAACAGAGTTCTTATACATGGATAGAGATAGTGCACCAACTGAAGATGAACAATATGATTCATACAGATATGTTCTTCAAAAGATGGAAGGAAAGCAAGTTGTAATAAGAACATTAGATATTGGAGGAGATAAAACTCTACCATATCTACCATTACCACAAGAAATGAATCCATTCTTAGGATATAGAGCAATAAGACTTTGTTTAGATAGAAAAGAATTATTCAAGGTTCAATTAAGAGCATTATTAAGAGCATCTATTCACGGAAAGCTAGCTGTAATGTTCCCAATGATTTCTGGACTTGAAGAATTTAATCAAGCTAAAGAAGTAGTTGAAGAATGTAAAGCAGAATTAAGAGCAGAAGGAAAAGAGTACTCAGAAGAAATTCAATGGGGAATCATGGTTGAAATACCAGCAGCAGCTGTGTATGCAGATGAATTAGCTAAGCATGTAGACTTCTTCTCAATTGGAACTAACGACTTGATTCAATATACTTTAGCAGCTGATAGAATGAGTGAAAAAGTATCATATTTATATAACCCAATGCATCCAGCAGTATTAAGATTAATAAAGATGACAATTGATGGAGCTCATAAGCATGGAAAATGGGTTGGAATGTGTGGAGAAATGGCTGGAGACGAAACAGCTATACCAACACTTGTAGAATATGGATTAGATGAATTCTCAATGAGTGCATCATCTATACTTAACGCTAAGAAGATAATAATGGAGCAATAGAATATAGAGAGATAACAAAACGCTCTAAACCAAAATGCATTTTGAGAGGTGAAATTCACCTCTCTTTTTTTTACTTTAAATTGAATTAACGAATGATAAAGGAATTGAATGAAATAATAGTTAATAGTTAATAAAAACATAAAATTTTTATAGAATTTTTAACTTAATAAATATATAATAAGAATATGATAAATTGAAGCAAGATAATTGGGGATTTAAATATGATAAGGAGGGGGCTTTAAATGAAAAAAATTAAAATAGCCTTATTGGGTTTAGGGAACGTTGGTAGAGGAGTATGGAAAATAATAAATGAGAATGGCGAAGAAATAAGAAAACGTTCAGGCTATGATGTTGAAATAGCAAAAATATTAGTTAGGGATAAAAACAAAGCAAGAGGAGTAGATATTCCAGAAAGTCTTCTTACTACTAATTATGAAGATATAATTCAAAATGATGAAATAAAAATTATTGTTGAACTTATGGGTGGAGTGAATCCTGCAAAAGAATATATGTTGGAAGCAATGAAACAGAAGAAACATGTAGTTACTGCAAATAAAATGGTATTAGCTACAGAAGGGGATGAACTTTTTGAAGCAGCAGATAGATTTGGAGTGATGTTCTATTATGAAGCTTCAGTTGCAGGTGGTATTCCAATTATTCAAGGGGTTAATGAAAGTCTTGCAGCAAATAAAATAGAGCAATTATATGGAATTGTAAATGGTACTACAAATTACATATTATCAAAAATGGAGCTAGATAATTTAGATTTTGAAACAGCTCTAAAGGAAGCTCAAGAAAAAGGTTATGCTGAAGCTGATCCAACTTCGGATGTTGAAGGATATGATGCTGCATATAAATTAGGAATATTATCTTCATTAGCTTTTGGAGCAAAAGTAAATTTTGACCAAGTATATAGAGAAGGTATAACAAAGATTAATTCTACAGATATTAATTTTGCAAGAGAACTAGGTTTTGTTATTAAATTATTAGCTATAGCAAAGGACGAGGGAAATGAATTAGAATTAAGAGTTCATCCTACATTGATTCCAAAGACTCATCCTTTAGCCAACGTATATGATTCTTTTAACGCTATATTTGTGAAAGGAAATGCAGTTGGAGAATTAATGCTTTATGGAAGAGGAGCAGGGGATTTACCTACTGGTTCTGCTGTGGTAGGCGATATTCTTTCAATACTTAGAAATGAAGGAAACCTAGAAAATTATTCTGCAGTTAAAAATAATTTATGGAAAAGGGAAATAAAGCCTATATCCAAAATAAATCGTAGATATTATCTAAGAATCACTGTTACTGATAAACCAGGTGTGTTAGGAGAAATAACTACAATATTTGGAAATCATGACGTAAGTATGAAGTCAATAATACAAAGAGGCCGCGAAAAAGATAATGCAACATTGGTTATAGTGACACATCATACAAATGAAGGTGATTTAATGAATGCACTTGAACAGATAAAAGAGCTACAGGCATTAGAAAGTGTAGATAATATACTTAGAATAGAAAGTTTTAATAGTTAGGGGAAGTTCTTGAATGAACTTCCCTTTTTTTAGTAATGCTAGTTAGGATGGTATAAATAGATAGCTACAAACAGAATTTATGGTATAATTTTTTTATACTATATTAAAAGGTGGATACAATATGAAGAACCAAGGAAATAAATTGCATAATAAGGCAATGTATTATTACTCAAATGGCGAATTGGAAAAAGCTCTAAATATTTGTGAAAAAGGAATGTCATTAGGCTTATCAAATTCATCTTTGATTAATTTGAAAGGGCTTTTATTATATATTCAGGGAGATTATCAAGGGGCTAAAGCAACTTGGAGGATATGCAAGGATTTTAATAATGATGAGATTGCAAAAAAATATTTACACGGATTAGAGTTGGACTCAGGTAAAGAAGAGATGTATAGAAAAGCTCTTGCTCTTTATAATGATGTTAAAATAGTTGAGGCTCTTGAGTTATTAGATGAATGTGCCACTACTGATTTTAATTTTATTAACGTTAATGTTCTTAGGTCTAAAGCTTACATTAAATTAGGAGAATGGGAAAAAGCACAATTCTATTTAATGAGGCTAAAGGAAAAAGATAAAAAGAATAAATATATAAAGGAAATAGAACAAGAAATCGCTCTATTTACTGGAGCGAAAAAACACCTACCTATAAAACTAATTTCAGTTTTAGGTTCCATATGCTTATTAGTAGTTATGGTAATGTTTTTGAGAACACCAATTCAAAATCTATTTACTAAAAAAGAACCTCCAAAGAACAATGCAGTAATTGAAGCAAAAGAAGATACTGCTGAAAAGAAAGAAAACCAGAGTAAAGAAGAAGTAGTTACAAAAGATTGGAGTTTATTACAACCATACATAGATAAAAAAGATTATGATTCTATGCTTGTATTTATTCGTGATGTAAAAATTGATAGTCTAGATTCTAATCAAAGAAAACTATACTTAGAAAGCAAAGATTTATTAGATAAAGAGGGCATTAAATATTTTTATGATAAAGCTAATGGCTTTTTTAAGAACAAAGATTATGTAAATGCTATTAGTGAGTATAATAAAGCTTATGAAGTAAGCGAAGGAAACTACCTTAGAGAACATATTTCATATTTAATAGCTACATCTTATGAAAGCAATAAGGAAGCTGATAAAGCTATTAGTGCATATAAAGACTATCTTAAAGAAAATGAGAAAGGCGAATATGCTGCAGAGGTTAATTATAGATTGGCCCTATTAAATAAAGACATAAATAAAGATGAGAGTGTAAAATATGCTAATGTAATTAAAAGTACATATAAAAATTCAATGTATTACAATTCTAATATTAAAGGAATACTAGGAGAGTAGGAGAACCTTTAATAAAGTTCCCACAGTCTTATTATATTTAATTAGGAAGTGGTGGAATGATTACTATTATAAAAAATGCAGAGATATATGCGCCTGAATATATAGGGAAAAAAATACTTATGCTGACAAATGATAAGATAGAAGGAATATATGATGAAATAGATATACCAGATAAGTTTTTAGATATTAATGTGGTTGACGGTACAAATATGATAGTTATCCCTGGATTTATAGACTCTCATGTTCATATAATGGGTGCAGGAGGAGAAGGTGGGTTTAGAACTAGAACTCCAGAAATACCATTAAGTGAGTTTGTGAAATCTGGAACTACAACAGTAGTAGGTTGTATAGGAACCGATGGAATATGCAGAGATATGAGAGGATTAATTGCAAAATGTTATGCATTAGAGGAAGAAGGAATAACTACCTATTGTTATACAGGTTCTTATGAAATTCCTGTTAGAACCTTAACTGAAAGTGTGAAAGGTGATATTATGCTTTTACACAAGGTAATAGGAGTTGGAGAAATAGCACTTTCAGATAATAGAAGCTCCCAACCTACATATGAAGAATTTTTAAATGTGGTAGCAGAAGCTAGAGTAGGAGGATTGCTTTCAGGAAAAGCAGGAATAGTAAATGTGCATCTAGGTGATGGAGCTAGAATGATGGAATACTTATTTAGATTAGTAGAAGGCTCAGAAATTCCAGCAACACAGCTATTACCTACACATGTAAATAGAAATGAGAAACTCTTTTTAAAAGCAATTGAGTATGCAAGTAAAGGTGGATATGTAGATTTAACCACTGCATCAGATCCTAATTTCTTAGAAGATACTGAAGTTAAGGCAAGTAGTGGATTGAAGAGAATGCTAGAGTCGGGAGTACCAGAGAATAAAATTACATTCTCCTCTGATGGAAATGGAAGTATGCCTAGGTTTAATGAGAAAAGGGAAATGATAGGACTTGGAATATGTTCACTTTCATCTTTATATAGAGAATTTAAGGATTCAGTGTTAAAAGAAGGAGTACCCTTAGAGAAGGCACTAAAGGTAGTAACATCTAATGTGGCTCAGGTGTTGAAGCTTAGCCATAAAGGTAGAATTGAAAGTGGAAAAGATGCAGATATTCTCTTGCTTGATAAAGAAAATTTGAATATAGTAACAATGTTTGCAAAAGGTAAGAAATTGAAAGAAAACGGAAAGATATTGGTTAAAGGAACATTTGAAGGATTTTAATATAGGGTTTTCTATAGGAAACT